>NZ_JBYCLL010000002.1:0-3674 GCF_058382285.1 Streptomyces sp. LS-MS-L19
AATCATAACGTCCGGTTTCTTCCGTGTCAGCACCGGGGCGTTGGCATAATGCAATACGTGTACGCGCTAAACCCTGTGTGCATCGTTTTAATTATTCCCGGACACTCCCGCAGAGAAGTTCCCCGTCAGGGCTGTGGACATAGTTAATCCGGGAATACAATGACGATTCATCGCACCTGACATACATTAATAAATATTAACAATATGAAATTTCAACTCATTGTTTAGGGTTTGTTTAATTTTCTACACATACGATTCTGCGAACTTCAAAAAGCATCGGGAATAACACCATGAAAAAAATGCTACTCGCTACTGCGCTGGCCCTGCTTATTACAGGATGTGCTCAACAGACGTTTACTGTTCAAAACAAACCGGCAGCAGTAGCACCAAAGGAAACCATCACCCATCATTTCTTCGTTTCTGGAATTGGGCAGAAGAAAACTGTCGATGCAGCCAAAATTTGTGGCGGCGCAGAAAATGTTGTTAAAACAGAAACCCAGCAAACATTCGTAAATGGATTGCTCGGTTTTATTACTTTAGGCATTTATACTCCGCTGGAAGCGCGTGTGTATTGCTCACAATAATTGCATGAGTTGCCCATCGATATGGGCAACTCTATCTGCACTGCTCATTAATATACTTCTGGGTTCCTTCCAGTTGTTTTTGCATAGTGATCAGCCTCTCTCTGAGGGTGAAATAATCCCGTTCAGCGGTGTCTGCCAGTCGGGGGGAGGCTGCATTATCCACGCCGGAGGCGGTGGTGGCTTCACGCACTGACTGACAGACTGCTTTGATGTGCAACCGACGACGACCAGCGGCAACATCATCACGCAGAGCATCATTTTCAGCTTTAGCATCAGCTAACTCCTTCGTGTATTTTGCATCGAGCGCAGCAACATCACGCTGACGCATCTGCATGTCAGTAATTGCCGCGTTCGCCAGCTTCAGTTCTCTGGCATTTTTGTCGCGCTGGGCTTTGTAGGTAATGGCGTTATCACGGTAATGATTAACAGCCCATGACAGGCAGACGATGATGCAGATAACCAGAGCGGAGATAATCGCGGTGACTCTGCTCATACATCAATCTCTCTGACCGTTCCGCCCGCTTCTTTGAATTTTGCAATCAGGCTGTCAGCCTTATGCTCGAACTGACCATAACCAGCGCCCGGCAGTGAAGCCCAGATATTGCTGCAACGGTCGATTGCCTGACGGATATCACCACGATCAATCATAGGTAAAGCGCCACGCTCCTTAATCTGCTGCAATGCCACAGCGTCCTGACTTTTCGGAGAGAAGTCTTTCAGGCCAAGCTGCTTGCGGTAGGCATCCCACCAACGGGAAAGAAGCTGGTAGCGTCCGGCGCCTGTTGATTTGAGTTTTGGGTTTAGCGTGACAAGTTTGCGAGGGTGATCGGAGTAATCAGTAAATAGCTCTCCGCCTACAATGACGTCATAACCATGATTTCTGGTTTTCTGACGTCCGTTATCAGTTCCCTCCGACCACGCCAGCATATCGAGGAACGCCTTACGTTGATTATTGATTTCTACCATCTTCTACTCCGGCTTTTTTAGCAGCGAAGCGTTTGATAAGCGAACCAATCGAGTCAGTACCGATGTAGCCGATAAACACGCTCGTTATATAAGCGAGATTGCTACTTAGTCCGGCGAAGTCGAGAAGGTCACGAATGAACTAGGCGATAATGGCGCACATCGTTGCGTCGATTACTGTTTTTGTAAACGCACCGCCATTATATCTGCCGCGAAGGTACGCCATTGCAAACGCAAGGATTGCCCCGATGCCTTGTTCCTTTGCCGCGAGAATGGCGGCCAACAGGTCATGTTTTTCTGGCATCTTCATGTCTTACCCCCAATAAGGGGATTTGCTCTATTTAATTAGGAATAAGGTCGATTACTGATAGAACAAATCCAGGCTACTGTGTTTAGTAATCAGATTTGTTCGTGACCGATATGCACGGGCAAAACGGCAGGAGGTTGTTAGCGCAAAAAAAAAATTCCAAAAAAAAAATTCCAAAAAAAAAAAGCGACTAACAAACACAATCTGATGGCAGGTGCTGTTCGGATTCTATCGTGTTTCCCTATTAACCTTAGCAATACGTTACTTCGTTCAGTTACGTATTGCTAAGGTTAATAGGGAAACACGATAGAATCCGAACAGCACCTGCTTACGGTTCACTACTCACGACGATGTTTTTTTTGGTACCTTTTTTTTCACCGGAAAGGACCCGTAAAGTGATAATGATTATCATCTACATATCACAACGTGCGTGGAGGCCATCAAACCACGTCAAATAATCAATTATGACGCAGGTATCGTATTAATTGATCTGCATCAACTTAACGTAAAAACAACTTCAGACAATACAAATCAGCGACACTGAATACGGGGCAACCTCATGTCAACGAAGAACAGAACCCGCAGAACAACAACCCGCAACATCCGCTTTCCTAACCAAATGATTGAACAAATTAACATCGCTCTTGAGCAAAAAGGGTCCGGGAATTTCTCAGCCTGGGTCATTGAAGCCTGCCGTCGGAGACTAACGTCAGAAAAGAGAGCATATACATCAATTAAAAGTGATGAAGAATGAACATCCCGCGTTCTTCCCTCCGAACAGGACGATATTGTAAATTCACTTAATTACGAGGGCATTGCAGTAATTGAGTTGCAGTTTTACCACTTTCCTGACAGTGACAGACTGCGTGTTGGCTCTGTCACAGACTAAATAGTTTGAATGATTAGCAGTTATGGTGATCAGTCAACCACCAGGGAATAATCCTTCATATTATTATCGTGCTTCACCAACGCTGCCTCAATTGCTCTGAATGCTTCCAGAGACACCTTATGTTCTATACATGCAATTACAACATCAGGGTAACTCATAGAAATGGTGCTATTAAGCATATTTTTTACACGAATCAGATCCACGGAGGGATCATCAGCAGATTGTTCTTTATTCATTTTGTCGCTCCATGCGCTTGCTCTTCATCTAGCGGTTAAAATATTACTTCAAATCTTTCTGTATGAAGATTTGAGCACGTTGGCCTTACATACATCTGTCGGTTGTATTTCCCTCCAGAATGCCAGCAGGACCGCACTTTGTTACGCAACCAATACTATTAAGTGAAAACATTCCTAATATTTGACATAAATCATCAACAAAACACAAGGAGGTCAGACCAGATTGAAACGATAAAAACGATAATGCAAACTACGCGCCCTCGTATCACATGGAAGGTTTTACCAATGGCTCAGGTTGCCATTTTTAAAGAAATATTCGATCAAGTGCGAAAAGATTTAGACTGTGAATTGTTTTATTCTGAACTAAAACGTCACAACGTCTCACATTATATTTACTATCTAGCCACAGATAATATTCACATCGTGTTAGAAAACGATAACACCGTGTTAATAAAAGGACTTAAAAAGGTTGTAAATGTTAAATTCTCAAGAAACACGCATCTTATAGAAACGTCCTATGATAGGTTGAAATCAAGAGAAATCACATTTCAGCAATACAGGGAAAATCTTGCTAAAGCAGGAGTTTTCCGATGGGTTACAAATATCCATGAACATAAAAGATATTACTATACCTTTGATAATTCATTACTATTTACTGAGAGCATTCAGAACACTACACAAATCTTTCCACGCTA